>NZ_NADV01000067.1:0-8690 GCF_003264175.1 Bacillus sp. SRB_331
ATATAAAGATTCTTATGCAAATATTCATCATAATAACGTAATATTAACAGGTTAATATCTCTAATAAAAGAGCGGTTAGCAAAGGCTAACTGCTTAATTTTTCTCTTAAAGGGATACCGCCACACATCGATCAACTTAAAAGTTTTAAGTAGACCTAAACAATAATTTTCTTTCTCTACCTCTAGTTATATATAAAAGCGCGTCTTATTTAAACATATATTTTTATGTAATTTTACATATACAAATATAGGAAATCGAACAATCTTCCATTTATTATATTAATGGAATACCGTTGTCTTTAGATTTAAAATCTATATCCATCAACTTAAGAATTCAAAATTACCCCAAAATGAAAAAATGAGCTATTTGTTATAAGTTAGCAAAAAATTTTGTTCTTTGGTACTATGAAATTTTAGCTAGATGGCTATGTGACGGTCCCTCTACTTAAATTGACTCTCCAATTTGATGAGTATGATATATTTGAAAAAGCGCCGATATACTTGCGACCAAGTAAAGAAGCACCCTGTAAACAGGGCGCTTCGGACATATATTAGGCTTTAATTAATGACTAATATTAGCATTTGGATATAATGTTGTTCCTCCAATTGAAACTTTTATTTCATTTGTTAATGGAACATTTTGTTCATTAATAATTGTTCTCCACCATTCCCATGCAAGACCTGTACATTCTCTTGCTACGACTTTTACATTTTTTGAATTCGGTGGAAGTGGTATGACTGTATTGAAATGAGCAGTTCTGTCTCTGCCGTTTCCTTCCCAAGTTTTATGGGTTAGTACTTCTTTTCCATTTTGATCATATGAGAATTCATCCCAAGATACATCAAATTGAGCAACATATGCACCGTAATGATCAAGCGTCATTTTAGCACTTGAATATTCTGTAGTTGTAGTCTCAATATAGTCTGTATTGTTATGAACAGCAGCAGTTGCGTTATCTTTTAAGAAAGTGCTTGTATATGAAATTGGGTATGCTGGATTTTTAGAACTTAATTCTGCATTATCTTTAATGACATTTCGGATTTCATTAAAATCTTTTGAAACAACCTTGTTATGCTCTTTTGCATCTCCGCCTAATACTACAGCGGTAAAGGTACTGTCTTCAAAAATATCTTTGTACTGTCCACTCGCTTCAACGCCTTGACCCTTAATTAAGGCTTTAAAAGCAGTTTGTACATCTTTGCTCTTAGATGATGTTTCTAATTTCACATAAACTGTTCTACCATAAGCTACATTTGACACCATAACAGGCGGAGCCGCATTACTTACCCCTTTACGAGTTAGCTCATCAAAAGTAACGCTATTATCAAAAAGATCTGATGGATTGTTAGGTAGTTCTGCACTTACGGTATAAAAGATTTGCTTATATGCCGCAACCATCACTTTTTTCTCTCCATCTGCAATCGCTTTAAAATCAATGTTCAGTGAATTGTCAAGATATTTAGCGTTAACATTAAGAGCACTTGCTATTTGAGATTTACTATACACCATAGATTCTGTATACTGCATTCTTGCAGGTAACGTATGTGTTTTTGAATACTTTTCATTCCAAGTAGATACTAATTCATCTACTGCTCCAGACACATTACCATATGTAGGATTTTGAACAGTAATTGTATTGTCTTTTCTCATGCCAGGTAAGTCTATACTAATATTCAAAGGTTTTCTCTTAGCTACTAACAAACTAGGTTGATTATCTGCAAAAGCTTTATTTGCAAGTTGTACTGCTCCTGGATAAGTACGATTAGCCACAGAATCAATAATTGAAATATCCACCGGTGAAGTTGTAAGTGATTTTTTCTCGCGTTCCACTACTACAAATTTACCATTTGAATTTGTACTTTCTTTCGGAACAAAACTCTCTACTTTATCACCATTTACTGCTAAAACCTCTTGATTATTATACTTAAGATTTCCTATGCCAGTATCAATGTTAATAGCTTTTTTTGTTGTATCAGCTGAATTACTTGTTTTTGTTTCAGCGAAAGAAATAGAAGAATAATTAATAGTGCATAAGCCAATTGATAAACATGCTAATAATTTGATTCCTTTAACACTTTTTATAACTTTCAAAAAATTCAACCCCTTGCTTTTTTCGTATTAAGGTATGATAATTATTTATAAATAATTGCTAAATAGTGAACTTACATAAATGCTTTTAAAAGTTCTTGTACGAATGGAAGTGCTCCACCTAAGAATGATAAAACTGTCATTGCGATTGTCATATTATTTCCTCCTCTTTTGTTGTTACTAAGATGTGATTTCTCTTTATGCTTTCATTATAGTAAGCGCTTATATAGATAGCAATTTATTTTAATATGCAATATTACATATGACATAAACTGGTTTTATTGCTATAATGGAAAAGGGAAATTCTACAGTATTTTTCGATATACCGAAAAGCTAATGAGCGTGAAAGTTCCAGTAGGTAAAAAGGGAAAAGAATGTTTATCATTCTTTTCCCTCTTTGTATTTTCATGCACCGCACATATCTATCGTAAGAGAGTACTTGTATACGATTATTTACTACATTCCTTTTCTTGGTTCTGTTGCAAAGTTTCCGAAGACATAAAGAGATGGGGAATATTGCGGACCAGTTTTATGAAACTATTAATAATTCATGTAATGCGTTATACGTCGAAAAAACGAAGTTTGGTTGAAGACTTCGCTTTTGTTTGTATATGGCATAGACAGTTTCTATACCTTTAATAGTACGTGAGGCATGGCGAAGACTTTGAAAGCCTAAAGAACGGGAAATTCGACGTTTCACATGTCGATGATCTTGCCCGATGATATTATTGAGGTACTTTATTGTACGATGAAAGGTATTTTTGTAAAGACATATCTCCTTATGCGGAAGCTAAAGAAGGAGATATGTCTCCAGAACCGTTGGTTCTCCAAAAGTTCGAGCTAGTCTTTTCATAAAAGCATATGCTGCTTGTTTGTCTCGTTTTTGACGAAGTTGAATATCAAGTGTTTATCCCTCTTTATCAATTGCTCGATATAAGTTTCATCCAAACGCCAAGATAACAATGTGTTTTTGTTTTTCTTCTTCCAAATTTGATAGATAAGATTTCCATATTCATGAACCCGGCGCATGATAGTTGTTGGATGAATAGAAATACCACGTTCTTTGAGAATTTCAGACACATCGCGATAGCTTAAAGAAAAACGACAATAGTGACCAGCGACTACCAAGATAATATCTTTCTGGAACTGCTTTCCTTTAAAATATCCCATTTATTAAGCTACTTGTTTGTTTTTTACAGAGTTTAGCTTACTTTAGAAAACTTTACAACAGAACCCTAATGTTGATATCTGATGAATATTTTTGAAAAGGGAGTGATGTTATAAAGTCACGATAATGTAATTTTTATAAGAATTAAATGAAAGCAACATGAAATTTTGGAACCGACATGAAGTGGAGAGAATAATTATATGTATCCTAAGTTTTTTAACAAAATGGCTTTTTCAAAAAAACATAAAGATTTATTAATTCAATTGTATAATAAAGAAATTACACGAAGTGAATATAATCACTTATTAAACGCTTTATATGAGCCAACACCAAAAGCACCTGACTATAAGACTAAAGATAATACTTTGACTGTTTAACAATTTTAATAACTTTATTTAGTTTATTTCAATTTACAAAAGAATAATAACACAAAAAATGCATCTGCATAGATACGTTTTTTGTGTATAGCCGAGAATAGGACTAATGGTAACTATCTTTAAATGAAGTAAATTCAGATTAAATAATGTTAATAGAAAACAAAGTAGCACCATATAAATTAGTAGACAGTATACAATTTTGTTAATGTCTATCTTTTTCTAAGTAAAAAAATTGGTATGTTCTCATTGACTTATCTATGGGTTCTGTTGCAAAGTTTTTTATACATAGGGGTGCCGCCGCATACCCATCAACTTAAGATTTTAAAGTAGCCCCTAAACGAAAATTTTATTATTTTACAGTTATTTATGAGAATTCAACTCATTTTTTTCGATTTGGGGAACAACCCACTTCTTAAGTCGACGGGCATGTATGGTGAAGTCTATTATATAAATTGGTCAAAAACTGACCTTCCTCAGTTTCTTTAATTCAATACATATGTTTTTTGTCATGGGAATATATGTTATAAATTTCACTTAGTCTAAGAACATCATAACATTCTAAATAGTACGGAGCGTGTATTATAATGAAAAAGATTTTATTATCGTTTATAACATTAGGAATGCTTATAGGATGTGAAAAATCTGATTCGTGTGATGAAGCAAGAGCTATCTACTCTGGAAATTGTAATTCTGCTAATACACTGACAAACGACAAAGCTGAATTGCAATTAGATTCCAGATAGTTGCTTTAATACTTAATTTATATTTTAACAGGTAACAATTTCATTTCATTTTAGAGGGATATTTCCAATCGCGATTTCCTTTAGAAATAGTCGAAGAGGTTTCACTTTTTTTAGTTAGGCTTTGTTTCTCTATGTCTTCCAGAGATTTTCGCATCTGTTCCATTTGTTCTTTTTCTTCTATTATATCAAACTCGATCTATTTGTAAGGATATAGCATCCCAAGAGAGAAACAATATATAAATGTAGACTATTGGTTCGTGTTGTTTAATATAATAATTAAGAAGGTACGTGAAATTATTATATTAGTGATAAAAAAGCTTCCTTTATAGCGGAGCCTTGAATTTCCCTATTTAACTTGGTATTGTTGCAACTGTTTAACCAGGTACTCCGCACCTTGTGGGCTTACCGTAATCTTTCCATTTGCTAATGACATATTACGTTCTGAAATCTCACCTGTTACCACACAAGTCCCACCAGCTTGATACTTCTGTAAAACAATTTTTTCTCCCTCTATAAAGATCTCTAATGGTGATTGTTCTTTGATACCAAGAGTATCCCTCAATTCTTTTGGGATAACTACACGCCCTAATCCATCTACTTTTCGAGTCATTCCTGTTGATTTCATTTAGCTTTCCCCCCCTTTTCATTATCTTTTGTATCCAATATAATTCTATTTTATTGTAACAAGCTTTCACCAAAAATTAACAACATCAAGATCTAGAAACTTACTATCAGCATTACTACCTGTCTACACCTTTGTTGAAATGAAAGGTGCTGGTGCAAAAATAAAACAAAAGAGAATAAAGCATATATATTCCTAACGGAATCGTATCTTATGTTGCAAGTCCAAAAAATTGGTGGATGAATTCTTTTTGATTTTGGATAGACTGGTTGGACGTAGACAACTGAAAAAAAGACTATGCAGCCATCGAAATTCGATATTCGATCGGAGCTCGATGATTGAGTCGTTTTTGAAATCATTTGTAGTTATAATGATAGATGTATGTTTCAATTGCTTGAATCTGTTCATGCAATGTATTATCCTTTGAAAGGCGTAATTGCCTTTGACTACATGTTGAACGCCACTTATAAGTAGCTAGAGCGATTTAACTGCGCAATGACGACAAGCCAGGTTACTCTGTATCGAAAACGTAGTTCTTCAATAATCTCGTACTTAGCCGTTTGAGCAAGAACACCTCCTATAGATTTGGATACTGCTTTTTTAAGTAAGCCACTTGCGCCTTGTAGTATTCCAATTCTTCTTCCATACTATCGAACTTCGTACAAGGACGACCTTTTACTTTGATATATGTTTCATCGACTCTCCAAGAGTCATTTATTTGTTTGAGGTAACGTCGGATCCGTTTGTCCAATTCATGACCATACTGATGAACCCAACGCATAATCGTTGTATGAGAAATGGATAAACCCCGTTCCTCCATCATTTCCACCAAATCACGAAAACTTAGGTTGTACCGTAGGTACCATTTTACCGTTAATAAGATAATATCAGGCTGATAGCGCTTCTATTTGAACCAATTTTTCTTTTCCATACCGATCACACACCTTTTTAGAGTAATAGTATCAGTATGTCCAAGTTTTAGAGATTACTTGTAATTACCTTGAAGTTTTTGCACCGGAACCCAATTAGTTAGGGGGCAATGTCATAGGCTAAAGATTGTTCCAAATATCCACCCGTAACTTTCTGATAAGTCGAAAAATATAACAACAAAACGTTTAAAATACAATTACATTTGAAAAAGAGTAGTGAGTTCAAGTTGTTATTTACATGAACTCCAAAGAAAAAAGCCAAATTCTGGATAGATTTGGCTCTTTCTTTTTACGCATTTGTAGCTAAAAATAGTATGGTCTTTAAATCCTTGTTAGGGGCAAGAATTTAAAGAAGAGTCTAGCTTAATTATGATTTTACATAAATTACATATTATAGTAAATTGATAATGTTTACGCTAAATATTGTAAATATTCAGTAATTTAATTCTTATATTATTTATGCGCAAAGTCATAATTATTGAGTTTTACAAATGAACCGTCCTAAAAAGTGAACGAGCGTTTACAAAGGTATACTTTTATAGACATAACAAGCGTTCTTCACGCCTTTGAATACGTAGTGATAAAAACTAAACCACAAGGTGTACCTTTTGAAGTGAAAGATGCATGCCTCTTCTTGTTCAATTCTGAAATTAATTTTTGGAATATCCCTAACCTGTGGTATTGCACCCTAACGAATTGTATATAAAAAAGGAAATATATCCCTAGATATGTACCTTTCGGAACGAAAATAAAATTCTACTTTTGCAAAAAAACATTCAGAACTTATTTGAAAGAGGTATATAGATTCCTAATAGAATCTATTCTTATGCAGCCATTCCGAATAGTTGATGAATAAACTTCATTTCATTTTGGACAGACTTGTCCCGTAAAATAAGTTGGCCTTTTTCAATGATATGCATCGTTTCTATTCCTGAAAGAATAGATTTTACTTTTCCATACTAATCACATCCTTTTTTAGAGTACTAGTATCAGTACAGTACGTCCAAGTTTTGGAGTGTTTGCACTAGAACCCTATTCTTCTTCTAAAATAGCGTAATAATACTCATCCCACCATTCATTTCCATGTGGTATACACTTCCTGAAATAGCCTTCTCTTCTCATTCCAATCTTCTCCATCACTCGATATGATGGGGTATTTTGTGGCTGACATGTAGCTATAATTCTATGTAATTTCATTTCCTTAAACCCATATTTCAATATAGCTTGTGCTGCTTCAGAAGCATATCCTTTATTGAAATATTTAGGATTGAACACCCAACCAATCTCATAAGTATGTTCACCAAAATATTCATGAAAAACAATATGACCAATCAGGATATTTTCATCTATTAATACCACAGGAAAGTTCTTAGCATTTTTACCAATGTTTTCATTCACAAAGTTCCTTGTATCTTCTTCAGTAAAAACCCCTTCGGGTATGTATTTCATGACATTGATATCTGATGTATACTCATGGACAGATTGCCAATCTTTGAACTCAAATTTTCGTATTAATAATCTTTCTGCTTTTACAAACATTTACTTTTCCCCCTCAAAAAATCGTAACTTTATTTCAAATCAACATTTAACCGGAAAAACAAAAAGAACTTGTAGGATGTAGGCATCTCTACAGGTTCTTTTTAGTTTAAGGTGAATATAGGGGACAAACAAACTATCTTACAGATTCATCATAAAAACTACAGGGGTAATGCTTTGACAAGTATATTATATAACAAATATTAACATCCACAGATTTTAATTTTGAATATTATGTGAATTAAGAAAAAAGAATGGTGTATCATTCCATTTTTCTAAAAATTCCATTTAGTTATTTTGTTTAAATAACTTTAAATTAATATCTACATGGTTCTGTTGCAAAGTTTAAAAAAACATAAACAGGTTGGTAAATGAGGAACAATGTTTAGGAAGTAGCTAGTAATTGTTGAAGTTCATTGTACGTTGAAAAGGCGGAGTCTCTTTGAAGACTTCGTCTTTGTTTATATAAAGCATGAATGGTTTCGATGCCTTTTATGGTACGTGAAGCATGACGAAGATTTTGAAATCCTGCGGATTTGGCAAAACGTCTCTTGATATGTCTATGGTCCTGTTCGATGAGATTATTAAAATGCTTAACGGTGCAATGTTTTGTATGCACATAAAAACCGTTATGTTTCAGTTTTTTGAGCGCACAAAGTAGGGCAGGAGCCTTGTCTGTTGTGAGAACCGTCGGTTCTCCAAAAGCTTTCACTAATCTTTTCATAAACATATAGGCAGCTTGATGATCCCTTGTTTTACGAAGTTGGATATCCAAGGTGTACCCTTTTCGATCAATCGCACGATAAAGATAACACCACTCTCCTTTGACTTTGATGTAGGTCTCATCTAAATGCCATACGAAATGTGCCGATTTATTTTTCTTCTTCCAAATTTGATAAATCAAATCTCCATATTCATGAACCCACCGCATGATGGTTGTAGGATGAACCGATATTCCACGTTCTCTCAAAAGTTCAGATACATCACGATAGCTTAAAGAAAAACGACAGTAGTAGCCGATGGCTACTAAAATAATATCCTGTTTGAATTGTTTTCCCTTAAAATATCCCATGTGATATTCTCCTCGCCTCTTTTTTTCTACAGTTTAGCTCTGTTCAAAAAACTTTGCAACAGAACCTTTTTATAAAAATTATCATACCTTAATACGAAAAAAGAGGAGGAAATAATATGGCAATCGCAATGGCAGTTTTAAAATTTGTAGGTGGA
>NZ_NADV01000067.1:8712-10075 GCF_003264175.1 Bacillus sp. SRB_331
TGAATTGATGTGCAGATCATTTGTGTGAGCGAAGTCCCTTTAGCCTTATTAAGGGACTTTTTTGTTATTACCGAAAGTAAACTTTTAGATATTAGTTTACTTTCAGTTTTAATTCCTAAATCAATATTAAATTAACCATTTGTGGTAAAATATGTATTAGTTATTCAAAAATATAATAGAAAGGAAACTTGAATGAAACCCAAAACTTTAACATCTTGGAGTTTTAAAGATAAATTAATCTTTTTGTTTTGCTTTATTCTTCCTCTGATAGGATTTATTTATATCTTTATTAACAGAAAAAAGTGGAATAAAAAAGAAACAAGTTTATATTTGTTATTTGCTTTAACAAATCTTTCTCTAACTATAACAGTAACATTTATTACTCGTGATTTTTGGATAGTCACACTACATTATATAATTAGTATAATCTTGATCACTTATTTTATTTTCACAAAAAAAACAAGTAATAGTAACCTTATTTAAATTTAAAAAGAGTCCTATTAATTTAGGACTCTTTTTAATACCTTTGAATGTAAACTTTTAAATATTAATTTACTTTCATTTCCTTGATTTTATTGTGTTTATGATACTTCCACTAATTTCAGCAAAAACATTAATAAAAGTATACATTCAAAACATGAAAAATAAAGAGGTTAGAACATCCATAAACAAATAAGAAAAAGCTAGATCCATGCTAGCTTTTTACATAAGTTCTGTTATAAGAAGTAAAATCTATACATTTAAAATCTTAGACATATAATAACTATCAACTAAATCTCCATCAACAATACAAGAACCTCTTTTTATTCCCTCAATCTCATAACCCAATTTTTCATATAAAAAAATAGCTGGTGTATTATTTACCCTTACAGTCAACTCTAATCTGATTACACCAATAGTCTTCGCCCAATTTTCAAGTTCTTTAAATAACTTAGTTCCAATTCCTTTTCCACTATTTTCATGAGTTACACCAACAACAATATAAACACTATGCCTAATTCTTTTAGGCTGACTACCAATTGCCATCAAGTATCCTACTAATTTGTTTTCAATCTCAGCAACAAAAATAGTTGAATTAGAAGATTGAGACATTCTTCTGATAATACTTTGTTGTTGTTCAAGTGTAGTAGCTCTTTCCCCTTCCTCAAATAACATAAATTCTGTTTCTTCATCAATCTTTCTACATAATTCTAAAAAAGGTTCTGCATCTATTTCCTTAATTAACCGAATCATGATTTATAAACCTCACTTTAATTAATATGTTACAACAATAAAATATTCGACAAATATATTAAAAAATCATCTTCTTTGAATTATGAATATCCTATATGTATGAGGTTTACATAACCCCACTTATCGGTAG
>NZ_NADV01000068.1:0-6961 GCF_003264175.1 Bacillus sp. SRB_331
TATTTTTGCACCAGAACCAATATAATAGATAGGGAGAAAGCTGCTGATGAAGCAGCTTTTTTTTGTAAGTTCAATTTGAGCGGAAATCGTTAATTTTGTATTTAAAACTACATATAGGAAGCACCATACATGCCCATCAACTTAAGATATGGATATGAAATAAAATCACGATGTTTATAAGAAAGATGCGATGCTATATTTTTTCAATTAAAGAATTCTAAATGTGTTTTGATCAAACCTTTTTATAAAAATTGAACATCCAGTCACAAAGAAAGACTCTATTTTGATCAAATTTTTTTCAAAATGGAGTCTTTTTGTGTAACATAGAATGTGGATTTGTAAGAGGTTTTTAATCAAACTTTATAAACAGTATGTTTTTTATCTTAAATCAATTATATCCATAAATTTAAGAAAAATTCTGTTATAAGATTCATCAGTACAAGTTATTAAATTTTTTATCGGATTTATGTCAGTTACAGTCAAATATCTAGTAAGCAAATGATCATCTCTGTAATAAGTAATCAATTTCTTCTCTTCAGAAAGAAATGAACATAATAACATGTTTTCAATACGTTCTTGTTCGTCTTGGGTTAATGTAGGGCGCTCTACTTTTGTCTGCTTTTTAACAATCTTACCAATACCGATGAATTTCTTCGGTATCGAAGCGAATGGAGTCCGCTTAACCATTCCTATTCTTTTTGGCATATTTGTATAGTTCATGCTGTATATCCCCCTAATTACTAGTAATCAATGCATCATTATATCATATTTTAAATATATTGGGATTATTTATGTAATTATAAAATAAGTTTTTAGAGGTTTTGGCTCCATATAAAGTTAAACCAATTTAACTAAGCATGATTTATATATATAATAGGAGAAATTACTGTGGAGTCCCTTTGTAGGTAAGCATGTTGTTGCTAAGGTTAATAATCTACGTTTCAATAATACCCTTCTTGGCAAGATAAAGATGTTGCTGGCTCTGTAGATATAGGATTAGGATTCATGATTGATGCGAAAGTAAGTGTCAATGGCTCACCACAATATAAAGTACACAATAGCAAAGGTAAAACATACTATGTAACAGCAAATGAAGCCTATGTGTATGTGAAATAGTAGACAAAACCACCTATCAAAAAGGTGGTTTTGTCTATTTTCATAATTTAGATTTTCGTTAATCCCCACATACTGAATTCATAATGATATTCCGTTCTCTCAATACATACGCCGAATTCTAAATCATCACCAACTAATACAAAATCCGCATACCCAGTTAGAAATCTTGATATGGTTGATAACTCTTCTAAATTATCAAATACTTCAGCAATGTTCAGCTTAACTACTTCAAATTTACCACCCTTAGAGAAAAAGAGTCTCCCTTGATTAACTGGAAATTTAATGGCTTTAGCTGTTTCTTTTAACAGTGTTATTGATAGTCTTCCATTTTCTTTATAATCAGTGCTACCAAAAATTTTAATACAATAAATGTTGTAAGGGAAAACATTTGGTCTAAGCAAAAAAATAATGAGCTGCCCATATGGACAGCTCATTTACATAATTCACGAAAGCGGAAGTAATTTACTTTTCTAATACTTTGTATTTTAGAACAGGGATCTGTGCTGGATAAGATTCCCGGATTTCTGTATAACAGATTTTAATTTTTTGACCATTCTCTAGTTGTCCGTAAGTACTTTTAAAGTGTAGAACAATATCAGTCGGATGCTCTTTTTTCATTTGTTCCCTTATATATGTTTCTATATCTCCTGTCTTTATATCTTGATTCGTAACAAAATATATACGTTCTTCTTTGAGCAATATATATCCTTCATTTGTCGATACGCCAAAATCGAGCGAATCATTTTTAGGTTTATCATTTCTAGTCAATAGAAAATAAAATATGATTATAGTTGTAATTCCTATTAGAATTATTAATAGTTTTTTATTCATCCTGTCCCTCCTTACAGAAAACTTTACCATAAAAAGGAATCTAAGTATTTTATTCTCCGGCGTTCCTTTTTTGCATACTCTATACATATCAGATTAACATAATGTAATATTATCAGAAGTAACCAAATCCCAGAAAGCCATTTATACCGGGATTTTACCAGCTTTCTGTTCCCTCCGCTGTATGCAAGATTTCATACATTCCTGTCACAACAGCATTGGGCAGTTCAAACCGTTCTCGTAGCCTGCATGAAATCCTGCGTATTCTTAGCGTATAAAATCCGCGTTTTGCGGTCAGTATCCCATAAAGAAAAGACACTCATATAAGAGTGTCTTTTCCGATAGTTTTTTTAGCAGAAGCAAGAAGCTCCAACGATGATTAATAGAATAAATAATACAACTAATAAAGCAAAGCCGCCTCCACAACTACTGCAACTACCACCAAAGCCCATTTTAATCTCTCCTTTGAGTAGGAGGGGAAAATTAAGGTCACTCATGTATTTTAATGGATTCACTTTACCTTATGTTTTTACGTATTAATTGAGCAGGTCCTTTTGAAAATAAAGAAAAGACACCCTAAGGTGCCTTCCTCCGACTAGAACCACTTTAATTTTAATAATATGTATTGGACTCCCATTCAACTATTATTTTATTGTATCTTTCTCGTTCTTGGCATTATTGTTCTTCTGCTTTCTTCGTTTCTTTTTTTGTTTTGACTTCTGTTTCTTCTGTACCGCAAGCGACTAACCCTAAAGTTAGCACCCCGGCAATAAGTAGGTTAATTTTCTTCATTATTGATCCGCCTCTTCACCTTTGTTTTGTTGTAATAACGATGAATCGATGTTCACGACTCAACCTTCGTTTGTAATTTGTTCGTTAGAAAATGAACAATTGATCGTATTAGAAAAGGTTTAAAAATAAAACTTTTCTTTTCATCTAATAAATTTACCTTTAAAGACTACATAAATACCTTTGACCATATTTGTAATTCTTTGTAAAATGATATATATAGAAAGATTATGAATATACAGGTAATCTATGGATAGTAGTTTCTAAGAAATTATTCGGGGAAAATTTCTTAGTTAAGTATATTAACTTGTTTGCACTAAATTTTACAAATAAAGGGGTATTAGGAATCATGAAAGCAAAGAAATTAGTAAGTTTAGCGTTACCAGTTATGTTATTGAGTGGTTGTATTACAATTGAAACTGATGGTAAGAAAGCTGAACCAAAGAAAGAAGAAACGCAAAAGATAGAAAAAGAGAGTAAGACTTCTGAAAAAGAGAGTAAGTCAACTGATAGCAAGAAAGAGGATAGCTTATCTGTAGCGAAAGGTGAAGATAAGGAGACAAGTAAGTCAAGTACTTCTAACTCTACTAGTTCTTCCAACTCTTCTAGTAAGGTAACTGGTTCAGAAGTTGACAAATACAAGCAAGATATTTTAGACAATGCAAATAAAATAGACGAAACACTACGATTGATTGAAGACTCAGCAAAATCAGACATTAAATCAGTAAGCTTAAAGAAGAGTGAAATACAACTTGTAACAGGTGGGTCACAAGCATATGTAAGAAAAATAAAGTATCTTGAACCACCAACTGAACTGAAAGCAGAGCATGACAAGATAAAAGAATCAATGGACTTATATTATGATGCATTCCAACTCCTTTCAGAAGCAGTAGAGGAAGAGAGTGAAAGTAAACTGAAAGAATCAATTATAAAATCAAATCAAGGTGCAAAGCTATTCGAAGAAGCAACAAAGAGTATTGCAAGTAAAACAAACTAATAATCAAAATTCATTCAAATAGGGGTATGATGTATGAAAGCAAAGAAACTTGTAGCGTTAGCAGTACCTTTCATGTTGTTAGTAGGTTGTGGAACTGATAAAACAGAAGCAAAGCCGAAAGAGAAAGTAGAGTCTAAAGAAGAGACGAAGGAGAAGTTGTCAAAAGAGAAGTACCCAACACGTATGACGAATTTATCTTCTGAGTTAGTACAGAAAATTACGGTTATAACTGAGTTAGCAATGGATAAAGACAAAGATGAAAAGTCTTTAGTAAAAGAGATAGTGAAAGAAGAGTCTGAGGTACAGAAAAGTATTGCTAAGTTTAAGAAAATAGAACCGCCAAAAGAGTTTGAAGACTCACATAAAGAAATCTTAAAAGCTGTAGATTGTTACAGTAAAGCCTATGCATTACAAGTTGAAATTATAAAAGGCAAAGGAAAAGGAAAAGTTACAGATGAAGACCGAAATAAGTCTCAAAAGTCAATGGACTTAATTAAAGAAGGTAATGAGTATTGGCAAAAAGGCTATGCACCACTTCAAGACGCCCAATTAGACCAAGCAAACGAACTTGGTAAGAAAACAGGAGTACAGTTCGATAAGCCTTCAACTTCTAATTCTGATGATGACAGTGTACAAGTATCAAAAGACGGTAAGGAGTTACTAGGTGAGTGGGGTAGTTACAAAGGTTCTGAATTCCATAAAGGGTTAGACTTCCGTGAAGATAATTCATTTACTGCTTATGATGATACAGGTAAATCTTCTTATGAAGACAATCACATGACAGGAACATGGCTTTTCGATGCAGACAAGAAACAAGTCACATTGTTACCTACTGAGTTTGTAAAAGACGGTAAGAAGATAGATGCAAAGAATACAAATGCATTTGTAGAGTATAAACTTGAATTCTTACGAGCAGGTTCTCTAAAAATGACTGACAGTAAAGGCAATACAATAACAGCTGAAAGACGCAAATAATCATACAATCAAAGGAGTATATGAATATGAAAGCAAAGAAACTAATTACGTTAGCTTTTAAGCATGGTTGCTTTATTATTCTGTGATGTTTTAGGAATCAATGTGTTTTATAGTTTTTCTACGATGATAATAAATATGATTTGTTCATGCTACCTATATATTCATTATGTGAAAAGAAGGAATAGAGAAGTCCATTATGATGTTTAAAGGTAACTGGTATAAATTTGTAAAAATACTTATTAGTCGATTCTGGGAATAATGATTGTGAGGGAAAAAGATGAAATGGGGAATAGAAGCGATAAGACATACTGAATGTAGTGGTACTAATAGCGATAAGAATTTAAATTTGGGAGAGGAGTATCAAAGTACTTCATGGACATATTTATCCTTATCGTATCTTCAAGATTTTTTAGAATCATCGGGATTAAGTAGAGATACGATATTGGAACTACTCCCAATTAATTTTAAGGGAATTGTATGGGGTTTTATGGAGGATGAGGATATTAAGTTTATACGCACGCTTCCGAGCCCAAATAGATGTTTGGAAATTCTAGAGGAATATAAACTGATGGAAGTAGCTGTTACCTATGAACCAAACATGGAATTTAAATTGCGGTGGTTAAAAGAACGCTGGGAAAAAGGATACTATGTATTTGCGAATTGTTAAGAACGTAACGTAATAAAAGTAAAGAGTGGAGAAAAAAGAGATTAAATTCATATAATAATAGGGGCCGTATTTTCCTTAGGTTTTCAAAAATACTTGGAAATAGGGGATACCCTTGCTTTTGTTAACTGCATCATCTATTGCTGAAGTGACAAGGAACGATATTTGTGATTCTGGTGCAAAAATAAAATACAGGAGAATAAAGCACATATATTCCTAACGGAATCGTATCTTATGCTGCAAGTCCAAACAATTGATGGATGAATTCTTTCTGATTTTGGACAGACTGGTCCCGTGAATCAAGCTGCTCTTTTTTAATCATATGCATGGCTTCTACTCCAGAAAGAATGGATGTAGCTGTGTCAAAACATTTGAACCCTAGCATAGAACGGATTCGCTTCTTTATAAAGCGATGATCTTGTTCTACTATGTTATTCAAGTACTTTTGTTGTCTAAGTTGCATACCATCAGGTATGCTTTTTTCTTTTTTCAACTGTTCAATTGCTATCGGATAAGCTGGATTCTTATCGACTGTTATAACACGTGGCTTTGAAACATGAAAAGACCGCAAAGCTTTCTTGAAAAAGCGCCTTGCAACCTTATGATCTCTTGTTTTGCTTAGGAAAAAATCGATTGTGTTTCCGTTCGAATCAACAGCACGATACAGGTACATCCATTGACCTTTTACTTTGATATATGTTTCATCGACTCTCCAAGAGTCATTTATTTGTTTGAGGTAACGTCGAATCCGTTTGTCCAATTCAGGACCATACTGATGAACCCAACGCATAATCGTTGTATGAGAAATGGATAAACCCCGTTCCTCCATCATTTCCACCAAATCACGAAAACTTAGGTTGTACCGTAGGTACCATCTTACCGTTAATAAGATAATATCAGGCTGATAGTGCTTACATTTGAACGGATTTTTCTTTTCCATACCAATCACGCACCCTTTCTAAAGTAATAGTAACAGTATGTCCAAGATTTATAGATTCATTGCAATTGTCCTTAAATTTTTGCACCAGAACCATTTTGAATCCTGTGTTTATTAATCCGAGTAATGATTATAGATATTATGATAAAAATCAGTTACTAACTGCTAAACGAATAAATTTGTTAAAACAAGCAGGGTTTAGCTTAAATGAAATCAGCAAAATCATTCATAGAAAGATATCAGATGCTGAAATAAGTAATTTGATAGAAGAAAAGCTTCAATTGGAAATAAATAAGATAAAAGATGCAAATCAAACAATAAATAAATTGAAAGGCCTGAATCCTGCAATTACGATTTTAAATAACGAAGTAAAAAAAGAGTATCTAGAATCATTGTTCGTATATGAATATGAATTATTACCAAATGAAAATATATGTGTAGCACTGAATAACTTAGAAGAAATAGTTAGCGGACTTAATGTTAAAAAGAATGAAAGAATCATCACATATAAACTAATAGATAATAAAATTTACCCTATTCGTATCGCCTTACAATTGGAAAATTACGAATTGAATCAATTGGCAATCACAAGTTATTTTGGTTTTCAAGCCCAAAAGTTTTTCTATGAAATTGATGGTTCTGGTGCAAAAATCGC